>JADJLG010000003.1 GCA_016710235.1 Saprospiraceae bacterium | reverse complement strand
GGAAAAAAAAGCTTATTCCAGTCTTCGATAGCTGCCCAACATACAAGTCGTACTATCCTTTCTGTCAAAACGAGACATACCAGGTATCTTGCGATCATATCGTCGGCGCTGCGTTGTCGAAATTCTGATGTTGGGATCTTTGGCAGTGTAGGTGTACTATCTAAAGTCAGCATCAAAATTTTCGAACTTGAACTACATTTCAGACTCCGCTGAGACTCATCAATGTATAGACTTGTGACATAAATACACATCATGATAGATAACATGAGATTCAACTTCAGTGGATATTATAATCTACTCTACTACGATCTTTTGAATAATCGGCTCGTGCAATCCATCTGACAAGCTCACTAAGTACAAACCGGAAGGCCACCTCCCTAATACGTGCTCGGGCCTCAAAGTAGAAGTCCCCGGAATTGCGGTCCATTTGTCCCGAAAATGTAGCCTGCCTTGTATGTCCCTGATTGACACGTCATAGGTTCTCGTCGCCCTGTTGTACATTTCTAGGACAAAACTTCCTGAAGATGGATTCGGATAAATATTCAATTGCTGATCGATACCCGGAGCAGGTTCTTCACTCCTTCCTAAAACACCCAGACCGGGAAAATTAAACCAGCAGATCGTTGCACATGTATCACAACTTTCCGACTTAGAAACCTTAACATAGTAATGATACTTTGAAATACTATACTCCGATGAAGGAATAATGTAGGACTGTTTATTTCCAACCAATTCCGCAAAAGCTTGATCTGTCCCAAACCTATACCACTTGAAACAATAGTTTGAATCAAAAGGATAAAACAACACTTGGGCACTTGGAATATATACAATCTGCCTATACGGTACATACTGTGAAGAACCTGATACAGATAGTGGTATGTCCACAGAACCTACTACACATTCCGTGTTCGTCTTAACAGCAATGGTAATACTATCTTCTAATCTATGCACCCAAAATAATGCACTATCAGTTGAATACCTTACTATTTCATTTTTACCTCCCTGAACTTCATTGCAGAACCTTCAGGAATCTTTTTTAATTTGATCAATGAAGGATCGATCACCACAATAATTAGCTTCACTTTGTCCATTGATCAAATAATCCAAAGTTTTCTCTCTTATATAGTCCCTATCTACGCGTAACAAATCGCTAATTGTATCCTTACATTGGTATTTTGTAGTGGTGTCGGTTACAATTATACGATAATTAACACTATCTCGATTCCTCCAATATAAAGTAATGGGTGATGCGTGATTAGAATAATGCGATTGATCAATTAAAATATCATATACATATTGATTATTTTTATGAGAGTTGTTCGTAAAAAGTATTGTGGTAGAATCATTGTTTGCACAATATAATGAATCGATTCTTTATAAATCGGCAAAGCCAATGGAACGACAAAAATGAGTGTCAACATTCATATTGACACATTCCTCCCGTTTTCCATCAGCAAGCCTAATTGATCAAACTTCAAATACTTTGGATTATCAAGTTAAGCAGAAATGAATCTGGATATATTACTGTTCCTGAGATGAGAGAATATTTCTTATCATTTGCGCTTCCACCACCACTATAAAGATTTGGATCTATAAGATCCCTAATATTAATATATTTTGCTGCATTTTTACAATCTGTAAGTTGCCTGATGTCCTTTTTGTGGATTTAACTTAGGTTGTGCAATAAATTTTCCGGTAAGAATAAAGGCAAATTTTTCACCGGAACATATCGGTTCAATATTGATAATGAACACTAATATTAAAATCACCTGCTTTTTTAGCTTTAACAATCACTTTTTTATTAATACCATCATATTTTATATCCAAATCTTTAGATTTTAATATATAAGTATTATCAACTTCAAAACTGTCTATTATGAAAATTCCAAGCAATATTTATATTTTGTTGCTCTAAATATACGTTATACTATCTTGCAAACCTTTATGACATATGACTTTTATTTTCTAAAGATTTAAGTTGGCAAGATGTATTGCAGAATTTTACTTTTACTTGTTTTGTAATTGTGTCACTACAGCCCTTAGTATTAATAATACCAAAGATCAAACCAATAGTGGCGTTTTTATTATTTTGATCAACTACACCCTCAAGTTTTAGTGTAGTATATTCAGCTGTAAATTTGTAATTTTCCGTGGTATTCTTATACCTTATAAACATACTATCATTTTGGATATTACATGAATCTTCATTGGTTATAGGTCGAATTTGCAATTCATTATGACAAGATTCATCAAACCCCGTTATAAAATTTACACTAGGTGCACAATATAATGATACCTTCATGGTATCTACATCCCTCCGACAACCATAACTAGAAATTCGAACAAGGGGTACTATACTCACCATCTGTTAGCCCATCAAAAGACATGGAACCTCCATTAGTAACTTGTCATACCATTCCAGATATACTCGATATTATCAGATGGCGTATTTACTTGCTTATATAAAGCTGCCAGATTATTACAAAATCCTACGTCGGGATAATTAACATCGTCCGGCTTGGCAGGTTTGGTACGGATAGTAATTTCCCTTTCCAGTTCAGTTATGCAACCATTGTCGTTAGTTATTTTACATTTCAATTTATAATCACTGTTTTTTTTCCATTCCACTAAAATCGTTGGATTTGTTGTATTATCGATGATGCCGGCATCTGGATCGTCCAAGCTCCAATTGTACTTACAATTTGAACAATTCATTAAATTAGTTAAAGAATATTTTCTAAAATCTCCTTGACAAATATCATTGGGCGTATTCATCTCTATTATCCTACAGGCAATGGATTAACCTTTATCATTAAAAGTTAATTTTTGTTCTAATTCCCGTTTCTGAGTGTTGCAGTCAATGTGCATTGAGTACCGATTTAAATGTTACTTTTGGTGTTGCTGTCTTCTCATCTTGTATATCGGCAGCAGTAGATGGTTCCACTGTCCATGAATAGGTAGTAGCTGTATTACATGTGTTACAGTCATTTATGCTGTATTTCATTGTGTCTGCACATAATTCTGTTTGACCAACAATTTTCCATCCGGGGTGAGACAACCTTAACGTTCTTTTCCAATATAGCTTCACAACCTTCACTACTTTTTAGAGTACATCGCACTGTCTTGTCTCTCGAGCTTTGCCAGTTTGCAGTATAGGTGCTAGAGGTATTGAGGTTAAATCAGTTGCAGTCCATAGATAAGTACTACAATTCGTACATTGGTCTATTTGGTATGTATAGTTCATTTTTGTACATACAGGATCCGGTCCATTGATCGTTCCACTTGGTAATGGATTTACGGTGATTGGACCTATTGAAATTGTATTCTTGCATCCAGAAATGCTTGTTATTTCACATTTCAGTGTAGCCGTTTCATTCCAGGTTACTTTAGGGTTTTGTATCTTATTATTTGTTATTGTATTTGTTGTACCAGGTGGATCAAAAAACCAGTTATAAGATTGACAAATTGAGCAATTCTGTATATTATATGTTACTCCGGTTCCTTTACATATGCATTAGTATTAGGCATTATCGTTCCACTTGGTACCGGATTTATTGTAATTACTTTAGTTAACATTTGTGTGCAGCTCCATTGCTGATTGTTACTTTCAATGTGCATTGAGTACCAGATTTAAATATTACTTTTGGTTTTGCTGTCATCTCATCTTGTATCTCGGCGGCAGCAGAAGGTTCCACTGTCCATGAATAGCCTGTAGATGTACCACATGGTACAGTCTTTTATGCTGTATCCTTTTTCATCGCCGATACATACAGGAGTATCCCCATCAATACTAGTTCCGTTTGGGGTGAGACAACTGTAACTTTCTTTCCAATATAGCTGTACAACTCTGACTACTTGTTAGAGTACATCGCACTGTCTTGTCTCCTGAGCTTTGCCAAATTGCTTTAAAAGTGGTAGCGGTACTTGTTGAGTTTGAACCAGTTGCAGTCCATAGATAGGTACTACAATTCGTACATAGATTGATTGAATATTCATTTTCTATTCCTGTACATACAGGATCCGGTCCATTGATCGTTCCACTTGGTAATGGATTTTACGGTAACCATGATTTCTGGTAATATTTTTTGGCAACCTTCTTTATTCATTAATGTACATCTAACAAACATGTTGCCCATTTTTGTCCAGTTTTCAAATGAAATTACTACCATTCATAGGGGTGCCCGCATCTTGGGGATCTATACCCATGAGTACCACAATCCGTGCAATTCATTAATTGATCTATACTATAAGTTCTTGTTTGATTCTGACAAACTCCACCTGTTGTGTTTACTTTTATCGTTCACTTGGTAATGGATTTATTGTAATTACTTTATTTAACATTTGAGTGCAGCCCCATTGCTGATTGTTACTTTCAATGTGCATTGAGTACCAGATTTAAATATTACTTTTGGTTTTGCTGTCATCTCATCTTGTATCTCGGCGGCAGCAGAAGGTTCCACTGTCCATGAATAGCCTGTAGATGTACCACATGTGGTACAGTCTTTTATGCTGTATTTTTTTTCATCGCCGATACATACAGGAGTATCCCCATCAATACTAGTTCCGTTTGGGGGTGAGACAACTGTAACTTTCTTTTCCAATATAGCTGTACAACTCTGACTACTTGTTAGAGTACATCGCAATATCTTGTCTCCTGAGCTTTGCCAAATTGCTTTAAAAGTGGTAGCGGTACTTGTTGAGTTTGGAACCAGTTGCAGTCCATAGATAGGTACTACAATTCGTACATAGATTGATTGAATATTCATTTTCTATTCCTGTACATACAGGATCCGGTCCATTGATCGTTCCACTTGGTAATGGATTTACGGTAACCATGATTTCTGGTAATATTTTTTGGCAACCTTCTTTATTCATTAATGTACATCTAACAACATGTTGCCCATTTTTTGTCCAGTTTACTTCAAATGTAGAATTACTACCATTCATAGGGGTGCCCGCATCTTGGGGATCTATACTCCATGAGTACTTACAATCCGTGCAATTCATTAATTGATCTATACTATAAGTTCTTGTTTGATTCTGACAAACTCCACCTGTTGTGTTTACTTTTATCGTTCCACTTGGTAATGGATTTATTGTAATTACTTTATTTAACATTTGAGTGCAGCTCCCATTGCTGATTGTTACTTTCAATGTGCATTGAGTACCAGATATAAATTTTACTTTTGGTTCATTTGATGTTGAGCCCATTATATCGGCAGCAG
>JADJLG010000002.1 GCA_016710235.1 Saprospiraceae bacterium | reverse complement strand
AGACACTCGCCCCCGCCATCGTCGAGACCTGTACCAAGGTTCCGGTCAGCCACGGCCCCGGCGCCCTCGTCAAGGCCCTCGGTAGCGCCCTGCCCGACTGGCATTTTCGTCATGCCCTCAATCGTGGCGGCTGGTACCGGCTGGGCGGCATCATCGACGGCACCGGCCAGCGCGTCAGCGACAGCCTGGAAAGCTGGGCGGAACAAGCCATCGACCAGCGCGACGGCGATATCGGCCGGCTGATCGACGATTTCGCCGGGCAGAGCCTGTTCGCCACCCGCCTGGTCGGCCAGACCCACTACCTGGTGGCTTCGGTCGGCGACGATACCGACGACTTCCTGCAACTGGAAATTGAAGACCTGCAGGAAATGCGCGTCCATCGCCTTTTTGCCAACGAGCCTGCCTCGCTCGAGGAAATCGTCGATCCGCGTGGCGGCGCCGACACCCCCGTCCCGACCGGCCTGCCCACCTACCAGTTCCGCCGCCTGCAGCACATCGGCGCCTTCCTGCGCCGCATGCAGGCGCAAAAGCCCGAGCCGGCCCCCGTTCACCGGATGATCGCCGACTGGACGACGAGCAGCGCCAGCAACGCCAGCGCCTACTTCAACCACTGGGTGATCGCCACCCGCGAACACCTCGACCGCTTCCAGCAGGCCATCCTGCGCGCCCAGCCGATCCCCGCCCGGGCCGGCGACCCGCCGGAATTCGGCGCCAGCCCGGGCACCAGCCAGCTCAAGCTGCAACAAGCGCTGAGCCATTTCGACCGCGAATGCGGCTATCCGATGGCCTGGTATTTCCACATGTTGACCACCAAGGCCGTTCCCCACTGGGTTGCCCAGACCGTCGTCGAAGATGCCCTGGCCGGCTTCGCCTACCTGCCGCAACGCGATGTCGACGTCGTGCGCGGCTGGCTGCACCGGCCCTACGCCGTCTGAAGCGGGGCGGAAAATTTCGATTTTGGCCGTTTTTTCCCGTCGACCGCAGCGATCGCCCCGCCCGCCGCCGCCATGACCCCCATCCCGCCCCGCCTCGCCCTGTGCGCCAGCGCCGAGCTTCTCGAAGGCCGCTACCGGAAGGCGCCCATCACCTTCGAGGGGCAGCGCGAGGAATGCCTGCTCATCCGCTTCGCCGGCATCGCCTACGCCTGCATCAACCGCTGCAGTGCTGTGCCGCGCCGCCTCGACTGCAGCGAACAACCTGCCGTCTTCGACGCCAGCGACCGCCACCTGCGCTGCTCCATGCGGCATCGTCTACCCCCGCAAACCGGCACCTCGCTCGGCACCCTGTTGCGAGCCACAACTGCGGGCACTCGACGTCTACGAGGAAAACGGCGAGGTCGGGCTGGCCGATTTCCGGGTCGGCCCCAGCCAGGCCTGACTGGCGCTGACCGGCCCGGGAGTTTTCCCGATCAGGCCCGGCTTCGGCGGCAAACTACAAAATCGTGCTCGCCCCCTCGGCCGGCAACTCTTGCCGCCTCAGGCGCGAATGTCGATCAGGGCGCCGAGGATCTCGTCGCCGGTTTTGATCACGTTGGCAGCCGCTTTGGCGTCGATTTCGCCCTGGCGCATGGCGACCATCTTGGCCGCCATATCGTCGTTTTCGACGTTCAGGCCGCTGCCGGCGATGGCGGTGCGGTTGATGCTGGCCTGCATGCCTTGCATGCCGACGTTGAGGATGGAACTGATGGACATAGTCGCCTCCGCTGAATGAAGTCATGACACTGAGCATGTCCCATGCCAATGACCATCAAGCGCCACAAGGCAGGACGAATTCTCGGCCGCCTTGGCGGAAAACCGCGCCCTCAGGGCTGCAGCCGGCCGATGCGGAAAGTAGCCAGCAGCTGGTCGGCCTCGGCCGAATGCCGTCGGCCCTTGCCCTTGGTCCGGTAGGCTTCGCTGGCCTCGCGGCCGCACCAGGGATTGATGATGGCCGGGCGCGACGGATGCTCGGGCAGATAGGCACTGAGGTCGTATACCTGCCCGTCGATGGCCATCCAGCAATCTTCCGGCACGGCATGGGCGGCCACCTCGGCCAGCGACAACGCCCGCTCTGCCGGCAGTGCATTCGGCGGCATCGTCCAGGGCAGCGGCCCGGCCTCCCGGCCGAGAAACCAGAAAGCCAGCACGCCGATCCAGAAGGCGCCGGTGGCGAAAATGAACAGGCGGCGGCTCATCGGAATTCGAAGCTCTCGAAATGCAGGCGGGCCGGCGCCACCTGGCGGGAGCGCAGAATCGCTACGGCCGCCGCCACCATCCCCGGCGGCCCGCAAAGGTAGCAATCGCAACCGGCCAGATCCCCGGCCGCCGGCAACAGCGGCGACAGGTCCGGCTGGCCGGCACCGCTGGCCACGGTGACCAGCGACAGCAGCGGTTGCTGCCCGGCCAGCGCTTGCAACTCCTCGTCGTAAGCCACATCGCCGGCATCGCGATGCAGGTAGAGCAGGCGCACCGGTTGGGCCAGGGGGCCGGCCCGCAGGCGGCCCATGAAGGGGGTAATGCCGACCCCGCCGGCCAGCCAGAACTGCGGCCCGGACTGGCCTGCGAAAAAATCGCCGAAGGGGCCCTGAACCCGGACGGCGACGCCGCTTTCCACGGCCTGCAGATGCCCGGTGCAATCGCCCAGGGCCTTGATGCCCAGCGAAAAACGGCCCTCCGGCCCGATGTCGCTGACGGTGAACGGATGAAACTCGCCGCAGCCCCGAAAACCCGGCCCGTCGAAAAAGGCCGCCAGCACGAACTGCCCCGGCTGCACGGCGAGCCCCTGCCCGAGCGGCTGCAGGGCGACTTCGACCATGCCCTCGCCGGCCGCTACCACACCGCTCACCCGATAAGGCCGGGCCGCCCAGCCCTGATCGGCGCGCAGCACGCGCCAGACGATGAAGGCCAGCGCCAGCAGCGGCGCCCACAGCGCCGGGGCATCCAGCCCCAGCCAGAGCAGATGGCCCAAACCGAGCAGCACGGCCAGCGAGAACAGGTGATGCAACCCCCGCCAGTGCCGATACGGCAGGCGCCGGGCCAAGGCCGCTCCCAACCCGGCCATCATGGCCAGCAAGGCCAGCCAGCCCAGCCAGCCGGGCCAGCCCTGCTGCGCCGGCGACAGCACCGCCCAGGCGACGGCCGGCGACTCTTGCCAGCCATCCAGGGCAAGGGCCAGCGGATGAAACAGCAACACCAGGTAGGCCAGCATGCCCAGCCAGTGATGCCAGGCATACATCCGCTCCAGGCCGCCCAGCCCGTCGGCCAGCCATGATTCACGGATCATCAGCAGCAGGCCGGCAAGCAGCAGCCCCCAGCCGACCCAGCCCGAGACGATGGCGGCGCTGCGCCACGCTGGCAATCCCTCGGGGAAAGCCCAGAATACCGGGGCCAGAACCAGAAGGATGGTGATCAGCGGAATCGACAGCCAGCGCCAGCCCAACATCCGCCCCCCTTAGCGCCCGCTACCCGGCGGCAGCAGATGGGCGCAGATATCGCGGCGCCCCGGGCGCAACACCTCGCCCTGCGCCCTCGCCCGTTCAGCCATCTGCTGATGATGCTGCTGGCGATAGGCAAGGCAATCGTCATAATTGCTGAAGCTGCGTATCCGCGCCTGATGCGCGACCCGCTCCTCCGGCGTCATGTACTGCCAGCCGCTGGTATTGCCTTCACTGGCCCGCCATGGCCCGCGCGCCTGAGCTGATCCTGCAAGAAAAAGAGCCAGACCCAGCAAGACCGCAGCCCAAGGGCCAGGCGTCATTTCCTTTTTCCGCCGCATCGTCTTTTCCATTTGGGCACTCCTCCAATTCGAGCATCCCGCTTACTGGTTATCGCTGACTTGTTTGCTTCGTCGGCTGTACGCAACCATTCATCATCGTATCGCTTATCGATGTGATTAATGGAAATTATGTGTTTCGAATGAATGCGTGCAACCAATTTGATGGGGTCGCCAAGCCTGGCTGACTGCATGAGGTTCAACAATAGATTGGGCAGAATTCCCGGATTTCGATTTTGACCATTTTTTCCCGTTGACCGCGGAACTCACTCAAATCTTGTTGCATTCGCGACAAGAAGCCGACAGCAAACCAAAACACAAACTGCTAATCACTAATATTCAATAGCTTACACACTGGCACCACCCTTGCTAAGAACCAGGCAAGGAGATCGCCATGAGCCAACCGTCTTTTGTCACCATCAACGACACCACCCTGCGCGACGGCGAACAGTCGGCCGGCGTGGCTTTCTCGTTGGGTGAAAAGCTGGGCATCGCCAGCCGGCTGGCGACGATC